>NZ_BAAHAL010000007.1:0-5052 GCF_054777635.1 Flaviaestuariibacter terrae | reverse complement strand
ACTGGTAGGATCCGCAAGCCGTAGCTGTGGTATCGCTGTGCAGGCCACTGGCGATGGTGAGGTGCAGCACGGTAGTATCGGTACAGGCTCCGTTGGTCGTGGTGAAGCTGTAATCCCCACTCGTGGTATAGGTCTGTCCATGCCACTGGTAGGATCCGCAGGCGGTAGCCGTGGTATCACTGTGCAGGCCGCTGGCAATGGTGAGGTGGAGCACCGTAGTATCGGTACAGGCTCCGTTGGTCGTGGTGAAGCTGTAATCTCCACTGGTGGTATAGGTCTGTCCATGCCACTGGTAGGATCCGCAGGCCGTAGCCGTGGTATCGCTGTGCAGGCCGCTGGCAATGGTGAGGTGGAGGACTACAGTATCCTGGCAGGAGCCATTAGTAGCATAGAAGGGATAGTCACCACTGGTGGTATAGGTCTGTCCATGCCACTGGTAAGATCCGCAGGCTGTAGCCGTAGTATCGCTGTGCAGGCCACTGGCGATAGTGAGGTGGAGCACTACGGTATCCTGACAGGAGCCATTAGTAGCATAGAAGGGATAGTCACCACTGGTGGTATAGGTCTGTCCATGCCACTGGTAGGATCCGCAAGCCGTAGCCGTGGTATCACTGTGCAGGCCACTGGCGATGGTGAGGTGCAGCACTACGGTATCCTGGCAGGAGCCATTGGTAGCATAGAAGGGATAGTCGCCACTGGTGGTATAGGTCTGTCCATGCCAGATAAACTGGGCACAAGCCGTAGCTGTAGTATCGCTGTGCAGGCCACTGGCAATGGTGAGGTGCAGCACCGTAGTATCGGTACAGGCTCCGTTGGTCGTGGTGAAGCTGTAATCACCACTCGTGGTATAGGTCTGTCCATGCCACTGGTAAGATCCGCAGGCTGTAGCGGTGGTATCGCTGTGCAAGCCGCTGGCGATAGTGAGGTGGAGCACCGTAGTATCGGTACAGGCTCCGTTGGTCGTGGTGAAGCTGTAATCTCCCGATGTGGTGTAAGTCTGTCCATGCCAGATAAACTGGGCACAAGCCGTAGCGGTGGTATCGCTGTGCAGGCCGGTGGCGATGGTGAGGTGCAGCACGGTAGTATCGGTGCAAGCTCCGTTAGTCGTGGTGAAGCTGTAATCTCCACTGGTGGTATAGGTCTGTCCATGCCACTGGTAAGATCCGCAGGCTGTAGCGGTGGTATCGCTGTGCAGGCCGCTGGCGATGGTGAGGTGCAGCACCGTAGTATCGGTACAGGCTCCGTTGGTCGTGGTGAAGCTGTAGTCTCCCGATGTGGTATAGGTCTGTCCATGCCACTGATAGGAGCCGCAGGCGGTAGCCGTGGTATCGCTGTGCAGGCCGCTGGCGATAGTGAGGTGGAGGACTACGGTATCCTGGCAGGAGCCGTTGGTGGCATAGAAGGGATAGTCTCCCGATGTGGTATAGGTCTGGCCATGCCACTGGTAGGATCCGCAAGCCGTAGCCGTGGTATCACTGTGCAAGCCACTGGCGATAGTGAGGTGCAGGACCGTAGTATCGGTACAAGCCCCGTTGGTCGTGGTGAAGCTGTAGTCTCCACTCGTGGTGTAGGTCTGTCCGTGCCAGATAAACTGGGCACAAGCTGTAGCCGTGGTATCGCTG
The DNA here is from genome assembly GCF_054777635.1 of Flaviaestuariibacter terrae. Lineage (NCBI taxonomy): Bacteria > Pseudomonadati > Bacteroidota > Chitinophagia > Chitinophagales > Chitinophagaceae > Flaviaestuariibacter > Flaviaestuariibacter terrae. Next base: position 3,430 of record NZ_BAAHAL010000007.1, on the reverse strand, counting down.
TGCAGGCCACTGGCGATGGTGAGGTGGAGGACTACGGTATCCTGGCAGGAGCCATTGGTTGCATAGAAGGGATAGTCTCCCGATGTGGTATAGGTCTGTCCATGCCACTGGTAGGATCCGCAGGCTGTAGCCGTGGTATCACTGTGCAAGCCACTGGCGATAGTGAGGTGCAGGACCGTGGTATCGGTGCAAGCTCCGTTGGTCGTAGTGAAGCTGTAATCGCCACTCGTGGTATAGGTCTGTCCATGCCAGATAAACTGGGCACAGGCCGTAGCCGTGGTATCGCTGTGCAGGCCACTGGCGATGGTGAGGTGGAGGACTACGGTATCCTGGCAGGAGCCATTGGTTGCATAGAAGGGATAGTCTCCCGATGCGGTATAGGTCTGTCCATGCCACTGGTAGGATCCGCAAGCCGTAGCCGTGGTATCGCTGTGCAGGCCACTGGCGATGGTGAGGTGGAGGACTACGGTATCCTGGCAGGAGCCATTGGTGGCATAGAAGGGATAGTCTCCCGATGTGGTATAGGTCTGTCCATGCCACTGGTAGGATCCGCAAGCCGTAGCCGTGGTATCGCTGTGCAGGCCACTGGCGATGGTGAGGTGGAGGACTACGGTATCCTGGCAGGAGCCATTGGTTGCATAGAAGGGATAATCACCACTCGTGGTATAGGTCTGTCCATGCCAGATAAACTGGGCACAAGCCGTAGCCGTGGTATCGCTGTGCAAGCCGCTGGCGATAGTGAGGTGCAGCACGGTAGTATCGGTACAAGCTCCGTTGGTCGTGGTGAAGCTGTAGTCGCCACTCGTGGTATAGGTCTGTCCATGCCAGATAAACTGGGCACAGGCCGTAGCCGTAGTATCGCTGTGCAGGCCACTGGCGATGGTGAGGTGGAGGACTACGGTATCCTGGCAGGAGCCATTGGTTGCATAGAAGGGATAGTCTCCCGATGCGGTATAGGTCTGTCCATGCCACTGGTAGGATCCGCAAGCCGTAGCTGTGGTATCGCTGTGCAGGCCACTGGCGATGGTGAGGTGCAGCACGGTAGTATCGGTACAGGCTCCGTTGGTCGTGGTGAAGCTGTAATCACCACTCGTGGTATAGGTCTGTCCATGCCAGATAAACTGGGCACAAGCCGTAGCCGTGGTATCACTGTGCAGGCCGCTGGCGATGGTGAGGTGCAGCACCGTAGTATCGGTACAGGCTCCGTTGGTCGTAGTGAAGCTGTAATCCCCACTCGTGGTATATGTCTGTCCATGCCAGATAAACTGGGCACAAGCCGTAGCCGTGGTGTCGCTGTGCAAGCCATTGGCGATCGTCAGGTGGAGAACTACAGTATCCTGGCAGGAGCCATTGGTCGTGGTGAAGCTGTAGTCACCACTCGTGGTATACGTCTGGCCATGCCACTGGTAGGATCCGCAGGCTGTGGCGGTGGTATCAGTATGGCTACCATTGGCGATAGTGAGGTGGAGCACCGTGGTATCGGTGCAAGCTCCGTTGGTCGTGGTGAAGCTGTAATCTCCACTCGTGGTATAGGTCTGTCCATGCCACTGGTAGGATCCGCAGGCAGTAGCCGTAGTATCACTGTGCAGGCCACTGGCAATAGTGAGGTGGAGGACTACGGTGTCCTGGCAGGAGCCATTGGTAGCATAGAAGGGATAGTCACCCGATATAGTATAGGTCTGTCCATGCCACTGGTAGGATCCGCAGGCGGTAGCCGTGGTATCGCTGTGCAGGCCGCTGGCGATAGTGAGGTGCAGCACGGTAGTATCGGTGCAAGCTCCGTTGGTCGTGGTGAAGCTGTAATCCCCACTCGTGGTATAGGTCTGTCCATGCCAGATAAACTGGGCACAGGCTGTAGCCGTAGTATCGCTGTGCAGGCCGCTGGCGATGGTGAGGTGGAGAACTACGGTATCCTGGCAGGAGCCATTGGTAGCATAGAAGGGATAGTCTCCCGATGTGGTATAGGTCTGACCATGCCAGGTAAACTGGGCACAGGCCGTAGCCGTGGTATCGCTGTGCAGGCCACTGGCGATAGTGAGGTGCAGCACGGTAGTATCGGTACAGGCTCCGTTGGTGGTGGTGAAGCTGTAATCCCCACTCGTGGTATAGGTCTGTCCGTGCCACTGGTAGGATCCGCAGGCGGTAGCCGTGGTATCGCTGTGCAGGCCGCTGGCGATAGTGAGGTGCAGCACGGTAGTATCGGTACAGGCTCCGTTGGTCGTAGTGAAGCTGTAATCCCCACTCGTGGTATAGGTCTGTCCATGCCACTGGTAGGATCCGCAGGCGGTAGCCGTGGTATCGCTGTGCAGGCCGCTGGCGATAGTGAGGTGCAGCACGGTAGTATCGGTACAGGCTCCGTTGGTCGTAGTGAAGCTGTAATCCCCACTGGTGGTATAGGTCTGTCCATGCCACTGGTAAGATCCGCAGTCGGTAGCGGTCGTATCAGTATGGGTGCCGTTGGCAATGGTCAGGTGCAGCACGGTAGTGTCGGTACAGGCCCCGTTGGTCGTGGTGAAGCTGTAATCTCCCGATGTGGTATAGGTCTGCCCATGCCACTGGTAAGATCCGCAAGCGGTTGCAGTCGTATCGGTATGGGTACCATTGGCGATGATGAGGTGCAGCACGGTGGTGTCGGTACAAGCTCCGTTGGGGGCTGTGAAGCTGTAGTCACCCGAAGACGTGTAGGTGGCCCCATGCCATACATACTGGGCACAAGCCGTAGCGGTAGTATCGGTATGGGTACCATTGGCAATGGTCAGGTGCAGCACGGTGGTGTCGGTACAAGCTCCGTTGGGGGCTGTGAAGCTGTAGTCACCCGAAGACGTGTAGGTGGCCCCATGCCATACATACTGGGCGCAAGCCGTAGCGGTAGTATCGGTATGGGTACCATTGGCAATGGTCAGGTGCAGCACAGTGGTGTCGGTGCAAGCTCCATTGGGAGTCGTGAAGTTGTAGTCTCCAGATGTGGTATACGTCTGACCGTGCCATGCATACTGGGCGCAGGCCGTAGCGGTAGTATCGGTATGGGTACCGTTGGCAATGGTCAGGTGCAGCACGGTGGTGTCGGTACAGGCTCCATTGGGAGTCGTGAAGCTGTAATCGCCGGATGTGGTATACGTCTGACCGTGCCATGCATACTGGGCGCAGGCCGTAGCCGTGGTATCGGTATGGGTACCGTTGGCAATGGTCAGGTGCAGCACGGTGGTGTCGGTGCAAGCTCCGTTGGTCGTGGTGAAGCTGTAGTCTCCCGATGCGGTATAGGTCTGTCCATGCCACTGGTAGGATCCGCAAGCCGTAGCCGTGGTATCGCTGTGCAGGCCGCTGGCGATAGTGAGGTGCAGCACCGTAGTGTCGGTACAGGCTCCGTTTGTCGTGGTGAAGCTGTAGTCACCACTGGTGGTATAGGTCTGTCCATGCCACTGGTAGGATC